>NZ_JBQEMM010000039.1:0-589 GCF_053470025.1 Arthrobacter sp. CP30 | reverse complement strand
GCTATAATGCCGTGCTCGGACCGACCGGCATCATGCAGACCAAGCAGACCAGGGCGGAGTATGAGCAGAAGAAGGCGGAATATGCCGCGCTCGACAAGCAGCGCGCCGCTCTGAAGAATCGAGTCGATCTGCTCGACAAGCGGCGCGGTGTCGACCCCGACCTGGCCGACGAGCTGGCGCGCAAGCAGCTCAACGTCGTCCGCCCCGACGAGGTCGTGATCCCGCTCCAGAAGCATGCGCCGGCACCCGCCGGGCGCTGATCTCTCGATGCTGCGTTGCAGCGTACGCAATCTGCACCTTTGGTTGTGCAGACTGCAATTGCCGTGGCGTCAACTGAACGGCACGCGCATTCCCGCGTTAGTTGCGCGGCGGGCGAAAACGCGCTTATAGGCACCCGCCTTCCCCCTCCCCGGACGAGGATTTCCTGATCGTGGCCAAAGCACCGGCTCGCAAATCGACTGAACCCGCAAAGACCAATCGCGAGCGGCCCGACGAGCCGCAGCGCTACCCGGCTTCCAAGGAGCAGCTGCTCGAATTCTACAAGCAGATGCTCCTGATCCGCCGCTTCGAGGAGAAGGCGGGCCAGCTC
>NZ_JBQEMM010000038.1:0-614 GCF_053470025.1 Arthrobacter sp. CP30 | reverse complement strand
ATCCTGCTGAGCATTTCTTTCCCCCCTCGCGGAGAAAGTCGCACAAAGGCTGGGCTCGTCGCAACAGAATACGCAAGCGCCGGGCTATGCTAGAAGATGCCGAGCACCTTCGGCCGAGCGCTCTTCACCGCTGCGGCATCCCGTTTCTCGCAGCGTTCGATGATCCCGAGAGCATCCGCAGTGCGGCCATTAGCCTTATCGAGTTGCCCGGTCTGCGCATCGGCGAAGGCGATCCACTCGCCCACCGTATCGCCATTGGGGATTTCCGCGCCCGGGACCGGCTTATGCCAGCTATCGGGGATCAGGGTGCTGCACGCACTCGGGCTTGCCACGATAGGAGGCCCGGCGGCACAGGCTTGCGCGAGCAGCAGCGCTGACAGGGGCAGAAACTGGCGCATCGGCGCCCTCTGCATGGCGAATCGCATTGGTATTCTCCCGGGTCGTCTGGTCCGTGGCCGCATCTGCGTCCATGCGGTTGCCGACGGTGGTGGCTGCATCACTGCCGCTGACGAGCGTCGCGCCGGCCTGACCGGTGGCGAGCCTGGTCTCGGTCTTGGCATTGCGCGTGGCAGTGCACTGGTTGAGCAGGAGCAGGACCGCGAGCAGCGCAACGA
>NZ_JBQEMM010000037.1:0-619 GCF_053470025.1 Arthrobacter sp. CP30 | reverse complement strand
TGCTTGGTGAGGCCGGCAAATGGTGAATCTGCTTCACTCGCCTTCACGTCCGCCACTGCAACCCGGTACATCGCATCGATCACAGCCTCCCGCTCCGGCCTCCGCTGCGGGTTGGCGCTGGCGCAGATCTCAAGCGCCTCTCGGATCGTGGCGTCTTCCGCCCAGCGATACGGTCCAGGCTCGCTGCCGTCATCGACACGGCCAGCACGCTCGGCAAACGCCGCCAGTTCGGTGCCCTCGTAGATGCCGGTCTTTCGCCACGAGAGAATCTCGTCGCAGCGCTTTGCCAGCGATCCTGCCGCCTCGCGATCCGGACGGGGCTTGGCGAGAGCGGGCTTGAGGTGCCGCATCGCTTTCCGAAAGCCCCAGCAATGGGAGGCGTCGCCGATCGTCTCGTCAGCGGCCCGATCAAAGCCAAAGCCGTCTCCATCGTCCGACATGCCCACTTGCTGGAAAACAGGCAGGCAGTCCTTCATGATGGCGGCGCATCCGGCATGGAAATCGGCCGAGCCTTCGCGCTGCATCGTGCCGACGTGGCCGGCGACCTTTTCGAGCGCATCGGCCAGCATCACCACCTGGGCACGGTAATAGTCGATGCTCGCGTGAGGCGGGATATACT
>NZ_JBQEMM010000036.1:0-622 GCF_053470025.1 Arthrobacter sp. CP30 | reverse complement strand
ATTTGGCCTTGCGTAATGCGCGCTGCTTCGCGCGGCGTTGCTGCCGGGTCGGCTGTGATGCGGGAAGGGGTCGCGTAAGAGGCCGGCCAAGAAGGCCACCATTCCAATCGGTCACGCCGCCATGCAGAAAGACATAGTAGTCGTCGTACATCGGAGCCCGAAAATCCTCATCCCACATTGGGTGACCGAGGATCATCCTGATCGGCTCTTTTGACATCACTCCCCCTCCGCCAGCAGCGTGTCGATCATCGCCTGCCACGTCTTCGCGCCAGCGTCGCGCAGCCTTTCCTCGCCAGCCCAGGCCGACCAGTCGAAGCTGGCCTCGATCATCCTGTCGCTCGGCTCCCGGATCGCGGCGAGGACGGCTCGCGCAATTCTTTTGGCATCGTCGGGATGCAGGAAAACGTCGCCTATCTCGTTCATCACCGCTTCGGTCGCGCGTTCGATGGGGCTTGGCTCGCTCATCAATCCTGTTCCTTCTTCGCCCAGCATTGCTGCCATACCAGATTCGCCGTGCGGCATTAGCCGCCTCATCTGAACCGGACCATCGGCCAAGTCCCACGCCTGAACCACCGCATCCTCAATTTCGACCGCCTGCTGGTCGGTATCCTCGAATTCGATG
>NZ_JBQEMM010000035.1:0-623 GCF_053470025.1 Arthrobacter sp. CP30 | reverse complement strand
GGCGATCGGTATCCTCGACTATGCCTGTGCCTCGCTCAACCTCGTGCCTTACTGGCGCGCTCAGGAAGTGCTCCGGCCTCCGCTGGGGGTGCGGGCGTGATCAGCGCGTTCACCCCGCCCGGCATCTCGATCATCGCCTTGAAGTCTGGCTATGGCATCGAGAAGGGCACGATATACACCGTGCGAGGGTTCGTGGTGAACCGGCATTGGCGCACGCGCGAGCCCGATCCCCATGTCCTGGTTGAAGAAATCCCGCACCCGGTGGGCTTTCCGAAGGGGAAGTTTGGCGAGATCGGCTTTCCACGCGATGCGTTCGACTATCCGACCATCGCGCCGACTTCCGTGCAACGCGAACTGGTCGCCGCATGACCGCCGCCGTCGCCATCCTCCCCACCGATGCCGCGATCGAGGCGGCATGGGAACGGTACACGGAGATTGCACGCCGCGTCGTGGATGAGCCGGAGCTGCTGCTCGACCGCGACCATTGCGCCGAGTTTTCCTTGGCCTGGGCCGACTATCGCGACCTCACGCTCGCACGGAGGCCGCGTTGAGCGCCGTGGTGAAACGCATCGAGGCACCGGCCTATCCGGCTCGGCTCGCCAGCATCGACACCGAAGCGGCAA
>NZ_JBQEMM010000034.1:0-632 GCF_053470025.1 Arthrobacter sp. CP30 | reverse complement strand
ATATTTCCCTTTCTATGATATATTCACCCAAATTATACCATAAGAAGGTTATTTTTGTTTAGCTTTTCGCTCAGTTTCCTTTTCTTTTTCTTTATCGTCTTTAACCTTGACCTGAATAGAGGCTATAACAAAGGCTCTTTCTCGCCGGTCTAAAGCTAAATACTCATGCGGCCATTTATGGAACTTATGAAGGCAATAGTGAGCAATATTTGCGTCACTATCGCCTTCATTTATTAGTTTTTTGCTTCTTCAACTAACGCATTCATGTCAATGTCGAATCCGTTAATCTCCTGAATCTTTTTCAGGAGGTCTTGATACTCGCCGGGTTTGAGCATCTTTTTCAATACTGCGTCAGCCCCCATACCGCCATCAGAATCTTGCAGTTCAGCGGCGTTCAAGTTTGGATAGACAATACACTTGGCGGCTAATAAACCAAGATATTTTTCATAATCAGTTTCTCGTGTGAACTGACCATACTTGCCAGGAATCGGTACTTTATGGGTGCATGACTTACGAATTTGTTCATCTTCTTCACTGGTTACGGATTGCAATTCCCAATCAACCGGCTTACCTTCATCAACAAACCGCTTTGATGCAACATATTTAACGTTTGCCTCTCGCACTACATTTTG
>NZ_JBQEMM010000033.1:0-643 GCF_053470025.1 Arthrobacter sp. CP30 | reverse complement strand
AGGTTCGTGCCGTCGACGGCGATACGGTCGATGTCCAACCGATGATCGCGCAGATCGACGGCGCCGGCAATGCGCTGCTCCACGGCACGATCCACGGCCTGCCCTTCCTCAAGCTGCGGGCCGGGGGCAGCGTGATCGACCTCACGCCGAAGGTTGATGACATCGGCCTCGCGATCTTCTGCCACAACGATATCTCCGCGGTGAAGAAGACGAAGAAACCCGCAGCGCCTGGATCGCGGCGCCGTTTCGATTGGGCTGACGGCGTGTTCATCGGCGGTCTTCTCGGCGGCGCGCCGACACAGTTCATCCGGCTCGATGACGATGGCATCGCGATCCAGGCAGCGGCGGGGAAGGCCGTCCGGATCAAGTCGTCCGTCGCGGTGCAGTTCGAAGGTCCGGCAGACACCGATACCGAATATCGGGTGGACGGGGTAAAGGTGGTCGGCAACAGACAAGCCACGATCGCGCCGCCGAGCGGTGGCGGGACGATCGATGCCCAAGGGCGCACCGCCATCGCCTCGATCATCACTGCATTGCAGGCGCACGGCTTGATCGCCTGAGCCACCGCTCGGCGCGGTATCGTAGATTACATGGCCACGACACTGCTGCTCGACCGGGTGACCTGGGACCTCTGCGTCGATAC
>NZ_JBQEMM010000032.1:0-690 GCF_053470025.1 Arthrobacter sp. CP30 | reverse complement strand
AGCCTCATCATCGGGTCTACCGGCACCGACGCGACCTTCACCGGTGGCGAAAACGGCTATGTCGCGAACAGCCTGGTCGTGTGGTGCGCGGAGCACCAGCGCGGCATCGACGCCGAACGCAAGAAGGAGTTGAGCAGCGGCTATCGGTACCGCGCGGACATGACCCGCGGCATCACCCCCAGCGGTTTGCAATACGATGGTGTAATGCGTGACATCCTCTTCAACCATGTAGCCCTCGTCTTCGAGGGCCGCGCGGGACCAGACGTTGTTGTCGGGGATGAACTGATGAAGCTGACTTCGCGCACGGCGCTGATGATTTCCGGGGCGGTGGCCGCAATGGTCCGCCCGCTCCTCGCCCAGGATGCCAAGGTGGACATCACCGACGCGCTCAAGGACGTGAATGCCGCCTCGTTCGCCGCCGATGGCGCGCCCGCCGGTATCGCGACCAAGGTTGTCGAGCTGGTGACGCCGCATCTCGCGGCCGACCAGACCATCGATGCCGACGCGCTCACCGCGTCGATCTCGGCGATCCAGCCCGTCGCACTGGCCGAGGACGCGATCCCGGAGCTGAGCCCTGCGCTTGCTCCCGCTCCCGCGCCCTCCCTCACGCTGGCCCCGGCGCCCGCGCCGAAGGAGCCACAGGCGCTGGACCAAGCCACCGTGGCCAAGATGATCTCGGATGCCGAAGGC
>NZ_JBQEMM010000031.1:0-824 GCF_053470025.1 Arthrobacter sp. CP30 | reverse complement strand
AAGACCCACAGCGCCGATGGTACTGCACCCGAGAGAGTGTGGGAGAGTAGGACACCGCCGGACAACACTTCACAGGCTGAGGCCCCACACCACCAGGTGCGGGGCCTCACCCCATTAACCCCACACCCACAGCAAGCACCCCCACGGCAAACACCCCCGGGCGAATTCGAACACTCAGCACCGAGGCCAGGCCAGGTTCGAAGGCCCACGGCCGGCCAGCAGCCCGAGCGAACCCGAACACGTAGCACCGAGGCCAGGCCACCCCCGGGCGTACCCGAAGACCTGCCGCCCGCCAGCACGCCAGTGCCCCGAGGGTACCCGGCCAGGCCCAAAGGCCCACGGCCGGCCGGCATCGCCCCGCACACAATGGCCGGCCAGCAGCGAAGACCCACGGCTGGCACAGACCCGGCCCGATGTGCCAACAAGGATGACAGGCCCACCACTTGGTCCGCGGGCCCGCACCATCGCTCGGCTGGCAGGAAGCCGACCCCACCGTCGGCGGACGAGGCTGGCAGCCTCGCTGCCCGGCCGGTTGGCACGATCACCTGCAATCAGGTGACCACCACGCCGACCTGACATTGACCAGCACATTGACCGGAACTGCCGCTGGCCACACCGGCGAGTAGCCGGCGGACTGTCGACTTGCGCCGGCGACACATAGCCCCGTGCTCGAGGACTTGCGTGTCAACCGAACCAGAGCCGGTACAGCCGGTACAGCCGGTACAGCCGGTACAGCCGGTACAGCCGGTACAGCCGGTACAGCCGGTACAGCCGGTACAGCCGGTACAGCCGGTACAGCCGGTACAGCCGGTACAGCCGGTACA
>NZ_JBQEMM010000030.1:0-911 GCF_053470025.1 Arthrobacter sp. CP30 | reverse complement strand
ATTCAATGGCACATCCGGCGGCCGGCGCGAGCGCATCGGCGCAACGATCTTCGCGCTGCGCTATGTCGCGGCGATCTCCGCGCTTGGCAGTTGGGCGCAGATCATCTCGATCACGGTCGGCGCCACGACGAGCCCCACGGATACCGAACTCAGCGTCCAAATCGACCAAATGCCGAGCCTGGACCTGGACGACATCGACATCACGCTATCATGACCACGACGCTCTATCCGGTATCGAGCGAATCGGTCGCTTGGCCCGGCGACAGCGGCGGCGGCCTGGTCAAATCGTTCGATGCCCGCGAGACCATCATCAGCCAGTACGCGAACAGTCCGATCCTGCTCGCCCTGCTCTCCTCTCTCGACGACGCGATTGATCCGCAGCCGGCCATCGACGGCTTCTATGACACGATCTGGAACATCGACACCGCGATCGGTCACGGGCTCGACGTGTTGGGCCGAATCGTGGGGGTCCGGCGGACGCTCTATCTGTCGGAAGGTCCGTATCTGGGATTCTCCCAGTCCTCGGATGCCGTCCCATTCGGGACCGGCATCTTCTATGGCGGCGGTGCGATCACCCCCAACTATCAGCTGACCGACGCGGTGTACCGTCAGGTCATTCTCGCCAAGGCTGCATTGAACATCACCGATGGTTCCTCGGCTTCAATCAATGCGATCCTGCGTTCGCTATTCCCCGGCTACGGCAATGTCTGGGTCCGCGACAACGGCAACATGACCATGACGTTCGTGTTCGGGGCGCCGCTCTCTAAAGTTGATTACGCGATCGTCACCCAGTCCGGGGTGCTCCCGAGGCCGGTTGGCGTCTCGTTCGATGTGGAACAGCCCTGATGCAGCTCAGCGATCTTCCGTCCCGGTTCCCGATCCCCTTCGGCAACAACGCCGGGGCGAGTTAC